>NZ_JBUBPX010000002.1:0-16286 GCF_056323735.1 Serpentinimonas sp. SSL01 | reverse complement strand
GCCGCTCCAGCGCCTCGACCTCGGCGGCGAAGCGTGCGCCCGCAGCCTCGACGGCGAGGAGATCGACATCGAGCCGCCCCGTCGAGGACACGCCGATCGCCCCCGCCTCGGCGAGATAGGCGAGGAGGAGGAGACCGGTGCCGGAATCGAAATTGCGCGACCAGTCCGGCTCGCCCGGATAGCGCATCGTGCGGTCGAACAGGATGAACTCGGCCACCATCGCGCCATGAGGCACGCCGCCCGCCCGGCAGACGCGGAAGGATTGCAGATCGACCTTCAGCTCCTCCAGGAGGCCCGTGAACCAGCGCGTCTTCACGCCGATGTGCTCGTCGAAGGAGCGCGGGCCGCGATGGTGGAAGTAATCGTGCAGGTAGCCCCACACGCAGCGCGCCTCGTAGACGTCCCGCGCGTCGGCGCCGCGCGAGGCGACGAGCGCCTCAGGCCGCCCGACGCGGTCCCACGAGGGGATCGTGATCGTCTCGTAGATCGCCTTGAACTTGTTGAAGAAGAACAGCGCGTAGAGCTGCTTGTCGGGCACGTCGGGCGCGGCGATGTTCTCGGGAAAGAAAACGATGTTGTTGCCGCGCGTCAGGCCCGGCGAGCCGGCGATCAGATGCGCGGATTGGCAGATGTTCTTCGGGTGCGGGAAGCCCGCGTACAGGGCACGATAGGGCGCGTCCCCCGGCTCCTCGCGCAGCGCCAGGAAGCACTCGAACCGGTAGCCGACGCGCCCCCCGTTCGCCAGGCGCAAAGGGCCGAAGAAGAAGAACGGGCGCTCGTCTTCCGGCGCGCGAAGCGCGTCCCGCGAGCGCGAGAAATCAGGCCGGCCATCGGCGCCCCGCGCCAGCCAGTCTCGCGTATCGGCGACGAGCGCCTCTCCATACGTGCGCGCGCCGAGACCCTCCGCGATCCGCGCGGCCTCCTCGGCCAGAGCCGGCAGCGCGGCCCGCGCGGCCTCGCCCGCCGCGTCCGCGCGCAATCCGCCGTCGGGCTCCTGCGCCGCGCCGACGCGGGCGACGTCCTCGACGAGCCTCCCGATCATGCCGCCCTCCTCGCGAGAGCGCGATGCGCGTGGATGGTGAAGCCCATCGGCACCGGGCCGTGATCGACGAGGATCGCGAGCCCGTTCGCCTCCGCGGCAGGGCGAGTGGTGATGCAGCCGTCGACCTCTCCCGCCGCGCAGGAACGCGCCGCGGCGGCGTTGCTCGTCGCGAGCACGACCTCCACGCCCGCCGGCACCAGCGCGCGCGGCGCCGGATGCGAGGCGACGCGGGTCGGCCGCACGCCGGGCTCGCGCGCCGCGAGCAGCATCGGAAACGTATCGAAGAGGAACTGGTCGGCGAGCACCATGCGGTCGAGATAGGGAAAGACGAGGCCGTGGAGATCCGGATAGACCACGCAACCGAGCAGCGCGGAGCGCGGATCGTCCAGCACGCGGGCCATGCC
The DNA here is from genome assembly GCF_056323735.1 of Serpentinimonas sp. SSL01. Taxonomy (NCBI): domain Bacteria; kingdom Pseudomonadati; phylum Pseudomonadota; class Betaproteobacteria; order Burkholderiales; family Comamonadaceae; genus Serpentinimonas; species Serpentinimonas sp. SSL01. Next base: position 14,840 of record NZ_JBUBPX010000002.1, on the reverse strand, counting down.
CTCCTCGAGCGTGCGATGGAGGACGATCTCGACCGAGAGGCCCCGGCTCGCCGCGTAGTGCCGTGCGGCCGCTTCGCAATTGGTGCCGGTGGGTCCGAGCGTGTGAATGGCCGTCAGCTGCGCGAGTTCTGCGGGAGGGGACGACATGGTGCATCTCCTTTGTAATCATGGATTGCACCACAATGCCACGGTTGTTATCCTTGTCAATCTGCTGGTTGTTTAGGTCTGTTCATTCTATGAAAAGATGCGCGCCGAGGCAAGGCGCCTGCGAGGCACGTCGCGGCACACTCGCGCGAGCGCGACGTCGCGGGCCATTGCGGGGATAGGAAATCCAACCGCATGAGCACAAGTATGGCACACGTTTGGGGCGTCTCAGGCATGCACACAGGGGACTGCTGGGTTGATTTCTCAAAGCCAGTTGCCCGAGATTTTTCGGTATGACCCGTTTTTGGCGGTGACAGGCGCAGCGCTGCCTCGCAACGTTGGCAAAACCACTGTTAACCGCTGTTGCCACCCTACCAACTGACGCGCTGATCGACCTCGAAGTCCGGGGCCGGTTGGGTCGCTTCATCCCAGTCTGGGGCTGGCTCCACGCCCTCTGCGGCTTGCGCGTCGCACTCGTCCCACAGTGGCGGCCCGCGTGCCGGGGTGATGTGCGGCGGCTCCGTCTCCACCCCGATGTGCTCCAGTATTTGGCGGATATCGGCACTGTGTGTGATGAAGGCGATGATGTGCATTTGCCCGCCGCAGATGGGGCACAGCAGCGGGAACACCTCGTAGATACGGGCCATCAGCACCGCCCACAAATAGTGCGCCGGGCGCTTGGGTGGCACCGGCTGGGCGGGCTCGGTCTGGGTTGGCAGTGGGCTTCTTACCCCAAGTGCGCCCTCGCCTGCAGCCGTGCTGGCTGGCTCGGCTTGCACCTGCGCCGGTTTCACCGCTGCATCACGCGCCAGCGCCGTGACGGCAGGCCTCAAGGGTGAGTTCGGTGCCAGCACGCCAAAGTAGCGGTGGCGGTGCGTGCGCGGCGGGGGCACCAGCTTGGCCCAAGCCGGGATGATCGACCAGGCGGCCGGCTTTCTCTGCAAACAGTTCATCGAGGGCCAGCGCGGCGGCCGGGTTGTCGGCCTCGATGTAGTTATAGATTTCGTCGCGGTCTTGCGTCGCCTCGGGCGTCCAAAACAATTCCATCATTCGGCAGAGGCTTCAAGCCGACGACGTGTTGCTGCCCGCTTGGCCGCAAACTCGGCTTCGACCTCGGCTGACTGGATCAGGTTGCCGGCATTGGCCGAATCTAGGCCGATTTGCACCTGGCGATGGAACCAAGCGTCATGCGCTGCTGCTTCTTGCTGCTGCTGCACAAAGTCGCGCATGAAGTCGCGCAGAAGCTGCGCGGCGTTGCGGTCGCGGTTTTTGGCTGCGCTGGAGAACTCGGACTTCAAGGATTCGTCGACCCTGAAGGTAAATGTTGCATCGCTCATAGCGCGCCCTTATGTGTTACACGATAAGTGCATGGTAGCACACTGCCTGGTGCGCTGAAGTTGTCTTGCGGCGTCGCATAAGTCCTAAGTTGCGCGACAAGCAACGATGCGGCTTTTTTTACTAAGCGTAGCCGTGTTGCACGTTTTAGTTGCATAATTGTGAGCACTTGCGACTAAAACCGGAGACGATTGACCATGAAAGACATGAACACACCTGTGGCGCTCGGTCTTGAAGGCGGGCGCTTGCTGTTGGGCTATGCCCGCGTCAGCACCGATGGCCAGGACTTGAGCAGCCAGCGCACCGAGTTGCATGCGGCTGGATGCTCCCGCATCTACGCCGAGAAGATCACCGGCACCAGGCGCGAGCGGCCTGAGCTGGCCCGGCTGCTCGATCACCTGCGCCCCGGTGATGTGGTGACCGTGGCCCGGCTGGACCGCTTGGCCCGCAGCACACGCGATCTGCTGGACATTGCCGAGCGCATCCATGCCGTCGGCGCAGGCCTGCGCAGCCTGGCCGAGCCGTGGGCCGACACCACCACCCCGGCTGGGCGCATGGTGCTGACCGTGTTTGCCGGCATTGCCGAGTTCGAGCGATCCCTGATCATCGACCGCACCAGGCACGGCCGCGAGGCGGCCAGGGCGCGGGGCGTGAAGTTTGGCCCCCGCCCCACCCTCACCCCGGCACAGATTGCCCATGCCCGCGAACTGATCGACCAGAGCGGGCGCACCGTGAAGGATGCGGCCGCCTTGCTGGGTGTGCATCGCTCGACGCTCTACCGAGCGCTGGGACGCAGCGAGAGCATCAGTAGGTAGTCAGGGAGCGACACCTAGCGACATGACGCAGGCTCTTGCGCGATGCGAGGCGAACTCCAACCCGCAGTTGAAGCATGATTAAAAGAGCAAATACTTTTTTACACATTTGCGTTTTATGGTATGATGCTACGAGTTTAGAATCATAGGTGTATTTACGCAGGAGGCCGAATGAAGGTTATCGCCGTGCTGAACCAGAAGGGTGGGTCTGGGAAAACGACCATCGCCACTCACCTTGCCAGAGCCTTGCAGCTTGCCGGCGCCAACGTGCTGCTTGTCGATTCCGATCCCCAAGGCAGTGCCCGCGATTGGGCGGCGGTGCGGGAGGATCAGCCGCTAACCGTGGTCGGTATCGACCGCCCGACCATCGATCGCGATCTAAAGCAGATCGCCCGCAAGGATTTCGTTGTGATCGACGGCGCCCCCCAAGCTGCCGACCTAGCTGTGTCTGCTATCAAGGCTGCCGACTTTGTGCTGATCCCGGTACAACCCAGTCCTTACGACATTTGGGCCACCGCTGACCTAGTGGATCTGGTCAAGCAGCGCATCGAGGTCACAGACGGTCGCCTGCAAGCAGCCTTTGTGGTGTCTCGAGCCATCAAGGGCACACGCATCGGCGGCGAAGTCACCGACGCGCTGACGGGTTATGGCTTACCCATCCTAGCGTCGCGCATCACCCAGCGCGTGAGCTATCCCGGCACTGCCGCCGTCGGCACCACCGTCATGGATTCCGAGCCGGGCGGCGATGCAGCGGCCGAGGTCCACGCCTTGGCGAACGAGATTAAGCAAAAACTCATTTGATAATTTGAGGAATTGAAAAAATGAGCAAATCAGTTAATACTCTAACCGCCGGCCGCCCGAGCGCCCGGAGCAACAAGGCTGCCACCCTTGCCAGTCTGGCCGACGAGGCCAGCACGAAGCGCGTGAATTTCGAGCTGCCGGCCGAGCAGCACACGAAGCTGAAGATCTTTGCGGCCAAGCAGGGTAAGACCATCAAAGAGCTATTGACCGAGTACGTTGGCAGACTGCCTGAGTAATTGAGCGTAAAAGCAAATGAGTATTTGTGCAGCTTTGGCGGCCACAGAACAGGCAAAAAAGTCCGGTGTGTTGAGCAGCAGCCCGGCCTGCCCGCGCTGTTTTGCGGTCAATCGCATTTTTTGGGCATCCCTTGGCCTAAGCCAAGCAAAGCCCATGGGGCTGGAACCATGACGCCAACCCAGCAAGTAGGGGAAGAAAAATGACCAAGCGCAGCAACGGCCCGCAGCAGCTCGGCAGCTTGATAACCGACGACCTGATAAGCCGCATCGCGCAAATCGGAGTAGAGCAGATCCAGCGCCGCCGAAGCACTGAGGATAAAGCCTGGCCGGGCGAGCCCTCGGACGAGGCGGCTGCTAGGTTGCTCAAGGAGCGAACCGCGCCAACCTCATCAAACGTGCGCAAACCACCCGCCAACGATACGCAGGGGGACTTCTTTGTCCCGGCCCTATACGACATTGCGGCAAAGGACAGCCGCAGCATCATGGACGTGGCCGTGTATCGCCTGAGCAAAAAGGACAAGCGCGCCGGCGATGTTATCCGCTACGAACTGTCGGATGGTTACGTGGAGGTGAAGGCAGGCCCGGACGGCATGGCATCCGTTTGGGATTACGACCTGGTGCTGATGACAGTTTCGCATCTGACCGAAGCTATGAACCGCTACCGTGAGGGCAAGGGAGAGAAGCCCGGACGCACTTACCGGCCCCACGTGAGTGACATTCTCAAGTTTTGCCGCCGTGGCGACGGCGGCCGTCAGGCAGAGGAAGTGGAAGGGGCGCTAGACCGCCTCAAGGGCACAACCATCAAGAACGTGCGCGAGCGGCCATCCGCTAACGGCCGGCGGCCCATGCGCGAGGTCGAGGCCGAAGGCTTGATAAGCAGTTACAAGGTGCTGTCCTATACCGAAAACAGCAAGATCGCGTCCGTCGAGATCGAGGCCCCGGAGTGGCTTTACCGTGAGATCACAGAGGGCAAGAAGCCGGACGTGCTGACCGTACATCCCGACTACTTCCTGATCGAACCAGGCATAGGCCGGTTCGTCTATCGCTTGGCCCGGCAAGCAGCAGGCAGGAGGGATGAGGCCAAGTGGTCTTTCAAGACGATCTACGACCGCAGCGGTAGCGCTGGCACCTTCAAGGAATTCTGCCGCCTGCTGCGCAAGATCATCGGTGCCAACGACCTTCCCGAATACTGGCTGCGAGAGGAAGCGGGGCAGAGCGGACCGCTCTTAGTCATGTTATACCGCAACCAAGACAGCACGAAACTGCAACCTCCTGCCGGTGTGTAATAGACGGGCTGCGAGAGGAAGCAGGGCAGAGCGAACCTCCTCAAGCGGGGCAGAGCGAATTTCCTCTGATTACGTTATACCACAATCAAGACAGCACGAAACTGCAACCTGCCCCGGATTTGATCGATTACGCCCACCTTCCCTGTGGATAGTCCGTCTATTACCCACCCGAACCCGTCTATTACCCACCGGGCTCCGTCTATTACCCACCCGAACCCGTCTATTACCCACCGGGCACATTTGCAAGCTGTTGATTTATAAATGGAAAAAGACGATTTTTCCGGCTAAAACTCTTAAAACATACTAAAACATAAAAAACCTTGAAGCTTGTGCATAACCAAGCACCTACGCAACAACAACCACCGCAGGGGCCTGACTTTGTGTCACCCCTGTAAATCTCCCCCTGGGCGAAACAACCCACAACAGCCCCCCCGCTGAAGCGGGGGGGAAGGTAAAAAAGCGCGCAAGCGCGCCCCCCGCTAGCGCGACACGACCGCTACCATCGCGCGGGCACGCGCTCAAACCATGCCCGGGTGTGCCTGCTTTTGTACTCGAACAGCCGGTTTAACAATGGGTGGGTGACGGCGGCAGCTTCGATCTCCGCTGCCGCACGCCCAAGAACGGCTTAAAACTGGCCTAGAAGCGTTTTTATGAGCTTGGTGATGCCCGAGGTATCAATCGACACCAAAAAACGCGCCAGAGAGGCCAGGGTACAGCACCCAACTAGGCGTGCGCTGGCAGGACTTGGCGTAACTACAAAACGCAGCTACACTACGGCCACCATGGAGATCGAATGGGACGCCGACAAAGCGGCGCGCAACCTGACCAAGCACGGCGTTTCCTTCGAAGATGCCGCGCTGGTTTTTTACGACTCTAACCGGGTCGAGGCTTACGACGGGCGCGCAGACTATGGAGAGGACCGCTGGGCCACGATCGGCTTGGCCTACTGCGCCGTGCTCTACGTGGTCTATACCGTTCGACACGAGCACACCATCCGCCTGATTTCAGCAAGGAAAGCCAATGCCAGCGAAAGAAAGCACTATCGTCAAGCGCACCCTTGACCTCAAGCGACCGCCGCGCTTGGGCACCGAGCAAAAGGCGCGACTGGCTGCCGTGGCCTCGATGCCCGATGAGCAGATCGACTACAGCGACGCACCTGCACTACCCGATGCGGTCTGGATGAAGGCGGCGGCAGAGCTGCCCCATGCCAAGAAGCAAGTGACGCTGCGCATCGATGCCGACGTGCTGGCGTACTTCAAGCACGCCGGCAAGCGCTACCAGTCGCGCATGAACGCCGTTTTGCGCTCCTACGTCGAGGCGCACAAGGCTCAGGCCAAGTGATAGCGCATGAAAGCTATAGGCTGGTGTACGAGATCGACGGCAGCACGGTTTGGATACTGGCCTTGGTGCATACCCGCCCGCCGGTGGCCACCAGTGACGGCGTAGCACGCGGGGCGGGGTGTCTGCACTGCACGACAAGCTACACCCGGCCTGCGCTGGCACCTATCGGTTTGTATGCGGGCTGGGCTGCGGTTGCTCGGTTGGCACTGCGCCTGCTCTTGCTGGCCCCTGCACAGGCGGCGGCGGCGGCACCCTTGATTTATCGTAACTGTGTAACGATAAATGGACAGGCAGTCGCCGCTCTTTTGGCCGCCCGCTCCGGTATTTGGTAACTGTTGAACAGGGTGGGGGAGCGTCAGGCGGGGCGAAACCGCAGTCCCGCGCCCCCGGCGCGGGTTGTCCACGGCGCGCCCGCGCGCGGTGGGCAATGCGGTTTTGCACGGCCGCTAGCGCCGGGGGCGGGGCTCCGCCCCCGTCCGCTGCGTGCGCAGCGCGCCAGTCGGTGGAGTTGCCGCCTGCTGCGGTTTCGCTGGCGCTGGGCGAGATCCTCACGCTGCTGCTGGTCATGGGGGCGGGCGCCTGGCGGCAGGGCAGGAGGGTCGCCGGGTGAAAAGGTCAGAGCGCGATAACGCCGGACAAAGGCCGCATGGCCTTGTCGAGCGAGGCCGTGCCGGTGCAGCCGGCCGCCGCATTGCGCGCGACGATCAGGCAGTCGGAGAAGTCCGCCTTTCCGTTGCGGAACAGTGCGAGCGCCGCCGCAACGGTTTCGCGTCCATCGACGACATAGGCGGCGTTGCCCAGTATCGCGTCGATAGCCGTGCCGATATCGGTGCGCCCGTAACCGAACACGGTTTCAAGCACCCAGACCATCTCGACCAGCACGACCGTATCGACAAAGAAATCGCACCCTTCCGCCGCCTGTGCGGCGACGAACTTGCGCGCCTTGGTCACGTCCGCCGAGCCGTCGTCGACCAGCACGCGCACCAGCACGTTGGTGTCGAGACCGATCACTTGGCGCCCCGCGCAAAGCGCTCTGCGGCACGTCCGGCGACTGCGGCGCGCATGTCCGCAACGCTGACTGGCCCGCGCAGCGGTTTGGGCAACACGGCGCAGACAGCGAGCGGATCGCGCGAAACCGGCACGACGCGGATCGAGCCGTCGTCCTGCAAGGCGAAGTCGAGACGTGCGCCGGCATCGAGCCTGAGCGCGGCGCGGATCGGCGCGGGCAAGGTGACTTGTCCCTTGCTGGTGAGTGTGGCGAGCATCGTCATTTCCTTTTGAGGTTGGTTATGTCTTTCAAGTTTAATTTAGTAAGGAGTGCGTTACAAGGAATGTCCTGTTCGCTACTTCTTACCTCTGCCTTCGCCGCCGACCCGGACTCCACCCTATGCTGAGCAAAGGGTGGGGTAGTTCATATCACTGGGTGCAGCGTGCAGCGCACAGCACCCAGCTCAACCCTTGCTCGCTGGCCTTTCAGCCTTGGGTGCCGCCACTGGCCGTTCGGCCAAGACTTGCACCAGCTCGGCCCGCTGGCCCTCGAGGGCCTCGACCTGGCCGCGCAAGCGCGCCGCATCCTCGCGCGCTGCTTGCGCTTCACTGCGTGCTTGGGCCAGCTCGGTGCGCAAGCGCTCGAAGGCCTCGGCGTCGGATCTGATCGATTGCTCCGCAGCGGTGAGCCGTTCGCGCAACTGGGCCAGCTCGACCGCCTGCGCTTGTCCGTGGGCTTGCGAATCGGTGAGCTTGCCGCCCAAGGCCTCGACTTCCGACCTGGTTGCATCCAGCGTTTTCTCGAGGTCGTCAACCGTGGAGGTGGCGTCAGCCAGCTCGCGTTCGGCTTGCTCGCGCTGCTCGCCGGCGGCGCGCACAACCTCGGCCACTCGGCGCTCGGCAGCTTTGACGGCTTTGTCGTTGAGCTCGACTGCAAGTGTGGTGATGCGCTCCTTGAGCGCCGCCGTGACCGCTGCAACCTCGTCGGCGACCTCCACGGGCAGCTCGGCCAGCGGCTGGGCCTGCGCGGTGGTATTGCTCGCTAGGTACTCATCCCACACCTGACGCAGCCGCGCCGGGTTGCCGCCGCCGACCCGTTGGCGCAGCGCAAAACCGGTGACATTGCGCCCGGCGGCTTGTAGGGACTGACCGGCCGCGATGATGGCCTCTGCGGGGAACTCGGTTGGACGCATGGCGTGCTCCTTTGTGGACGATGCCTAAAGTATAGCACAACAAACAAATAAAGAAATAAATAAACAAACAAACAAATTTTGGAGGGGTTTCCCGCCGCCGGCCTACCGGGTGTCACGCTGGAACTGGCCCGCCGGCTGCCGGTCCCCGTTGGACAGCGCTGCCTAGGTCAAATTGCAGCAGCCATATTCACTATGGCGCACTAGGTCAAGCACCACTAGGAGCAAGCCAAGGAAGCCCGCAGCGCAGCAGGCTCGAGATGGACAGCGCCCGGCTTGGGCTAAAGATGGCGCTCAGCGTCCTGCCGTTGATGCAGGACTCGAATCACGTCCAGATGGTCAGGGTAATTCAGAAAATAGACTACGTGCGAGCCGCACAGGTACTTTTGGAAGTCCGGCAACACCTCGGCCGGGCGACCGTGCTTTGTCCCTCGGGCCAGCGCATAGCACGCATCCCGAATGGCATCGATGTAGTTGTCGGCTTGGTCTGGCCCCCACCTATCGGCGCTGTAGTCCCAAATTTCGCCAATGTCGGCCTGCGCCGCTGGCGAGAACGCAACAGCCTTCACTGCGGCTGCAGCCCTGCACGCTTACGGGCCTTGAAGGCCTCGAAGTCGAACGCGCGCGGCTCGCCGGATTCAAGGCCAGCGCGTAGAGCATCTTGCAGCGCCTTCACCTTGGATTCGTGCTCTTCCAGCAGCCGCAAGCCTGCCCGGACAACATCGCTGGCCGAGCCGTAGCGCCCGCCTTGCACCTGGGCATCGATGAAGCTGGCGAAGTGCGTCCCGAGGGATACGGATGTGTTTCGGCTCATGAGCGTTCTCCTGTTGACGCGCCAATAATACCAACCTTTGGTACATCCTGTTGGGAGGATTGCGGGCGCACGGGGCGTGGCGGTTGCTTCTCACCCACTCGCCCTGACGGCGGGACTTGCACCACCAAGAAAGCGCCCGTGCCGGGCGCACAAAAGAAAACCCCCGACCATCGGGCCGGGGGTTTGATTGAACATCGCGCGAAAATCGCGCACGCTTGAGCTGCGGCCTGCGCCGCAACTTAGATTCCCCCCAAGCCAACGGCCGGGGGTGTAGATCAGGCCATGCGCAACGCGCATGCCGCAGCCCCGGCTTGCGCCGGGTTTTCTTGACTCACACGATTACACTTCTCGCCGCGCATTCACTGCGCTCAACTACGCTTCGCTGCCACGCTTGCTGTAGTTATCTTTGTCGGCCCCTGCCAGGGCTTTCAAACACACACACTCACTATAACGATCGACTCGCTGCCTCACGTGCCGGTTTTCCCGGACTCGCTGCTCACTTTCGGTGGCCAAATGTCCTTGCGGACAACGCTCTCAACGTGGTCAGTTACGCATCCGTCACGATTAGTTTTTCGGGTTCGCTTCCCGCGCCGCGTGTGCCTACACGCGACCGTCGCAGACAGAGTCAGTTTCAGATATACACTTGGTTTTTGGATGGATGTCGCGTTCCCGCAGCAATAGTACCTAGCCTTTCGGCTTTCTATCCGCCTTTCAGCAGATTCGATTTCGGGGGCTCGAAGAGGGTCAAGCGGCTCCCTTACTCAGTACTGCGCTGTGATACCAGGTGTGCAGGCATTTCAGCCCTACCACGCGACGTTATTCTTATTTTTCTCACCATTGGTTCGCACCCTTTCGGGGTGCTTTTCCGGCTTCGCTTCCCGTGACCTCGCCAGCTTGCGCCAGCTCGTGCCCCGCAACGCCTTGACCGCTTGGTCAATCGTGCGATGCGCTCTCTCCGCGCTTTACGTATGCCGTCACCAATCACGTTATACCCTCTCGAGCATCCCGTGTCCCAGCGTCCATTGCTGGGTCCGTGTATTCCTAACTTTACGCACCTATTCACAAATCAAATTGGCATGGGCTGATGCACAGGGGTTACTCGCTTTCGCGGATTAGTCCTACGCATACTCCCTCGCACCCGGCGTGCGGCTACTAGCTCGCACCGGGCGCCAATCGATCTCCCGCAAGTGGCATTTCTTGCGGTGGGCACGCATTGCGCGTGCGGTGTGTGTGTTATCGACAATTCTCTGTTAGCGTAATGCAGGTGGCAGCCTGCACTATGCGCACAGTATGCGCATAGTGCAAGCGGCGTGCCCGCACCAGGGGCCCCAGAGATGCGTTCCACGCAACCAGGTGAGCGATAGACGTGGTTCCGGGGGCTCACTCCGGCGTCTGATATGTGCCGCTGGCGCGGCAAGGACGGCGGGTCTAGACCCGCCTTACCCCCTTCATTTGTGTGCTTCGCACAGACGGCCTTGATAGCCGTACACACGCTGCTTATAATGACTTAGCGACGACGGCTTGACGCCTCGGCACTTCGTGCATGCAGCTACTCTTGCCCCGACCCCGACTGATAACGAAGCGCCATGAAAATTTATGACCTCACCACCGGCCTGCAAGCCGTGCTGCTGCACTTCCAGCGCGGCTACGTGCTCACGACAGAGTGCCCGATCGTGGTTCACGCCGACAAACGAGATAGCCTGATGGAGAAATTCATCGAGGTTTATGGCGTCAATTTTCCCGCTTGGAAACGCTATTCCCGCAAGCTCAAAGGCCTACCGAGTGCTGTTGCGCTTGACCTATCTGTATTAGGTCAACCGCACTCACGGCAAATTGTGTTGCTATCGACCGCATTTGATGACCGACTCCCCAAAGACGCGCAGTGGCGGCGTGAAAAGTGGGTGCCGCTAAAGCGCGTGCAGGATTTTGTGCTGTCGAATGAAGTCGGCAGCGACAGGCAAACGTCGCTGAGCTGGAGGCTTGCGCCAGAAGTAATCGCGCCGCAGGCGCGCTACTGGCTCAAACTCATTAAAGAGCAAAAGGCCAGCGCAGCAATGATGCACATGCGCGAAGCTGTAGAGCTATACCCCGCTTATGCCGGGGTCAGGAAGCAACTCAAGCAAGAGATAAGCTCGCTCAAAAAGCTGATCGAGCGCAAGTACAAGGTGCCTTACACGGGGCCAGACCCGGATAAATTACCGATCATCGCTGGTTTTCGCGCCAGTGCGGATCGGGGCTTGACCAAGTGAGCCGCGCAAGCCAAAAAGAGCAGAGAATTGAACCCGTCCGGAATCCCTGGCTTCAGTCATCGGCCAGCAGCTTGTCTACCGAGCCACCCCGCGTCACGCGGTCGGAGCGGCTATCTGTAATCGCTTTTTCGGTTTCCTTCCTGCCCATGTGCTTGCCCTTCTATTTGATGCTGGCCGCCAGCGCGGCGAGGCGCTGCGGGTCGCGTGTTTCGCACTCCAAAATTACTAGGGCCGTCCATCCAGCTTCCGATTCCAGTAGTCCGGCCGCGACTTCGGCCGGTCGTCCGTTTTGCAGCCGAGATGCTGATTTCAGAAACACACATGCATGAACAGCGTTACTCGGTAAGGGGTGTTTGTGAACACCGCCAAGCCTTCGCACGGCTCGCTGGACGGGAAAAATGCGAGAAACTTCTGTTTCTGGCAGCGGTTGGGCGGGCGCGTGGGGGTGGCTAAATTGAGGTCACGGATTCAGGGTAGAAGTAGATGAACTCAAGGTACTGGCCCTGGCGTGGAGTGAAGGGGGACAGCATGCTCTGCGGCGCTGTGCGACGGCTAACGTGGAGGTCACCGGCGCTGCGCGGCTTTATCGCGCAGCGTCCGGTGGACCGCAGGGTTATGCCTTTTTGCCACCAACGGTCGCACGCGGGCTTAGTTGCCGAGACAGAACATCTCGTTGCAGCGGTTGCAGAGGAAGGAATTGTCCCAAGTGGCTTTCAGCGAAGGCCAGACCTTCCCGTTGTATTGGAAGGCGTGGTAAATCCAGCCTGCGGAGGCGGCAAGCCAGCCAACGGTCACCACACCCCCAACGATTTCACTCTTGCCACCGAGGAACATTGAGACCAGGAAGGGGGATAGGAAATCCAACCGCATGAGCACAAGTATGGCACACGTTTGGGGCGTCTCAGGCATGCACACAGGGGACTGCTGGGTTGATTTCTCAAAGCCAGTTGCCCGAGATTTTTCGGTATGACCCGTTTTTGGCGGTGACAGGCGCAGCGCTGCCTCGCAACGTTGGCAAAACCACTGTTAACCGCTGTTGCCACCCTACCAACTGACGCGCTGATCGACCTCGAAGTCCGGGGCCGGCTGGGTCGCTTCATCCCAGTCTGGGGCTGGCTCCACGCCCTCTGCGGCTTGCGCGTCGCACTCGTCCCACAGTGGCGGCCCGCGTGCCGGGGTGATGTGCGGCGGCTCCGTCTCCACCCCGATGTGCTCCAGTATTTGGCGGATATCGGCACTGTGTGTGATGAAGGCGATGATGTGCATTTGCCCGCCGCAGATGGGGCACAGCAGCGGGAACACCTCGTAGATACGGGCCATCAGCACCGCCCACAAATAGTGCGCCGGGCGCTTGGGTGGCACCGGCTGGGCGGGCTCGGTCTGGGTTGGCAGTGGGCTTCTTACCCCAAGTGCGCCCTCGCCTGCAGCCGTGCTGGCTGGCTCGGCTTGCACCTGCGCCGGTTTCACCGCTGCATCACGCGCCAGCGCCGTGACGGCAGGCCTCAAGGGTGAGTTCGGTGCCAGCACGCCAAAGTAGCGGTGGCGGTGCGTGCGCGGCGGGGGCACCAGCTTGGCGATACGTTCAATCAGCTCCAGCGGGGTGAGGGTGATCTCATCGGCCTTTACGCCGCGCTTGTTGTGAGGCAGGCTGCCGGGCTCGCTGTGCTGCTTGGCGCAGCGGTAGACCAGCTCGCTGCCCGCTTTGCGCAGCCGCTCCATGGCAAACGGCGGGCGGGCGCAGTAGCGCAGCAGCCGCTCCAGCCCGGCGCGGTCGTGCGCCGCTATGCACACGCTGGTGTCCGCCGAAAACCCGCTGTGCTTGTAGCCCAGCATCTCTTGGGCCTCGAAACTCTCCAGCAGGCCCCGTCCGACAAAGGCGCGCAGGATGCGTTTGCGTAAGCTGGCCTGCACCTGACCCACGGCATCCGCAGTCACGCCGGTGGCGGGGTGGAAGATGATGCGCGATGGTGAGCTTTGAGAAGCTGCATCAGCAGCATCGACCTCCTCGCCCGCCACTTCCTCAAACACGCCATCGACTGCGCAGACATGGAAGTGCACATGCGCATCCGTGAGGCCGAGCCTTTCGGCGGCCCCCGTCGCGACGAGCGGGATCGCCTGGATGCCCTTCACCGCCGAGCGCGGAAAGACCGGCGTCTCGACGTCGCCGCGCACCAACACGCGCCCGCCCTGCGCATCGACGACGCAGACGTCGACGCGATGGCGCGATTCGACGAGCGGCCCGCGGGTGATCTCGACGGTGACGGGATCGGACATGGTTCTTCTCGACGCTCCGGTATGGAGCCCCGGTTACACCGATCCGCGCCGCACGTCACCCCGGCGCGCGCGCCATCAGGATCGGCACGATCGAGGCGAGCAGCATCAGGCCGAGCACGATGTTGAAGGCACGCATGCGGGCGGGCGTGTGGAGGAAGCGGGCGATGAAGCTCCCGAACGACGCCCAGGTCACGCTCGAGCCGAGCCCGACCAGCGTGAACACGGCGACGATCGCCGCGACCTCGAATCCGAAGCCGGCGGTGGTCGTGTAGGCCGCGATGGCGCCCGTCGCCATCACCCAGGCCTTGGGGTTCACCCATTGGAACAGCGCCGCCTCGACGAAGCCGATGGGCTTGCCGACATTGCCCTCCTCCATCGAGCCGCCCGCCATCACGAGCTTCCACGTGAGGTAGAGGAGATAGGCCGCGCCGACGTAGTTGAGCGCGTAGTGCAGCCAGGGCAGGGCCTGGAACACGGCGCCGAGGAAGATCGCGATGATCGCGATCATCACGGGAAAGCCGAAGGCCACGCCCATGATGTGCCGCCAGGTGCGCGAGAGCCCGAACTTGGCGCCCGACGTGACGAGGAGCAGGTTGTTGGGTCCCGGTGAGAAGCTCGTCGAGATCGCGAAGAGAACGATCGCGAGGAGCCAGGCGCTCGTCGCCATGTGAGGTCGTCCGTCAAGTGCCGTGAGCGGAGACGGGGGCGGCCGGCACGTGCCAGCCCCCGTCGTGGTAATCGTACCCGCCGAGCTCGTTGTCGCCGATCGAGGGGTCGCGCGGAGAGGCGTAGTACACCCGAACCTCGACGATTCGCCCCTGCTCGTCGAAGGCGAAGACGTCGACGCCGCGGAAATACACGCCGTCCTTCGGCTTGACCGCGGTCCATTCGGCGATCGCGGTGCGGGCCGCATCGTCCGCGTAGACCCGATCGGCGATCCAATAGGCGCCGGTCCTGGCCGCGTCCTCGCGCCAGCGGGCGAAGAGGCTCTCCACGTCGTGGAAGGGGCCGAACATGCCCTTGGGGAGGTAATGGCCCGCATCGGGCGCGAAGAGGCCGAAAAAGAGGTCCCGGTCGCCGCTGTTGCAGGCCTCGAAATAGCGGGCGACGGCGCTCGCGAGAGGCGATGCGCTCGGGCTCGGAACCGCGCTCGTGCTCATGCCGCGAGCCTCCGGGCCTGCGGGCGCAGCTTCTCGCCGAGCGCGCCTTCGTCGAGGCTGAAGGCGATCGTCGGCGCGCGTCCGACGAGATCGTGGAAGAGGCTGCCACGCAGGATCTCGGGCACGCCGAAGCGGATCTCGCCCGGGCCCGGTGCGGGCAGGTAGCGGCGCACCATCGCCTCGGCCGCCTCGAGGTAATCCGCGTCCGGGA
>NZ_CM150487.1:2492500-2512546 GCF_056323735.1 Serpentinimonas sp. SSL01 | reverse complement strand
CTCATTCGCCAGCCGCTGCACGCAGGCCGACCACAAAGCCTCCGCAGGCTCCGAGACTTCGGGCGGAATCAAAACGAGGGACATGGAGGGGCAGTGAATTCGAAACGCTGGCCAGCGCGACGAGCGGCCAAGCTGTGAAGGTGCATTGTAGCCGCGCCCTCAAGTTATCCACATGCGGGTTTCTGCGCAGCGCCCAAGCTGGGGCCGGGGCCGGGGCTGGGGTAGGCCGGGGTGAGGAATCAAAGCCTGCGACTGACGAACCCCCGTACCACCCAAGGCTGGCCGGGGCTGGGGTAGGCCGGGGTGAGGAATCAAAGCCTGCGACTGACGAACCCCGGCCTACCCCAGCCCCGGCCCCCCGGCCAACCAAAACGCTTGGCATAACGGGCGAAATTTGCAATAATCTAGGGTTTGGTCTCAAAATCACCCAAACCCCAAGCCTGCATCGGGCTTGTAACGAATCATTCAACATCATGAAACGCACCTACCAACCCTCCAAAGTCCGCCGCGCCCGCACCCACGGCTTCTTGGTTCGCATGAAAACCCGTGGTGGCCGCGCCGTGATCAATGCGCGCCGCGCCAAGGGCCGCAAGCGCCTCGGCCTTTGAGCGTTTTGCACCAGCCCGCGTTCAGGCTTGAGGGCCTGAAGGGCTGATCCGCCCTCGCAGCGCCCCAGACGGTCTGTGTATGCTTGCAGCCTGCGCCACACCGCACACGCCCGCCGGTTCCCCTGCCTTGGTTAACCCCGGCTTGGGGCGCATTCGCATCGGCAAACAGTTTGATGCGCTGCTGCGCCGCGCCCCGGTTGCCAAAACGCCACACTTTGCCTTGCATGCGCTTGCCCTCGACCCGGTGCCGCCACCGCCCGGGGCCGCGCCCGCTTTGTTTCCCGGCAATCCGCACTGGCTGGGCGCATTGGTGCCCAAGCGCTCGGCGCGCCGGGCGGTCACGCGCAACCTGGTGCGGCGCCAGATCTACGCGCTGGCGCCTGATCTGCTGGCGCCCTTGTCGCCGCAAGCTTGGGTGGTGCGCTTGCGCAGCCCCTTTGCGCGCCAGCAGTTTCCCAGCGCCGCCTCCGACGCCCTGCGCCAGAGCGTGCGCGCCGAACTGCTGCAACTGCTGCAAGGGCCGCGCCGTGCGTAACTGGCCGCAACAGCTGCTCATCGCCGTGGTGCAGGGCTACCGCTACCTGCTCAGCCCACTGCTGGGCGCGAACTGCCGCTTTGAACCCACCTGCTCCGGCTACAGCCTGCAAGCCCTGCGCCAACACGGCGCCTTGGGCGGCGGCTACCTGACGCTGCGGCGCATTGCGCGCTGCCACCCTTGGTGCGAAGGCGGCTGCGACCCAGTGCCCGAGCAATGGGCGCATCCCTTTTCCTCCCTCCTGAGCACCCCCCGCTCGCGCAAGAAGCCCTCATGACCGACATTCGCCGCTCCATCCTCTGGGTGATCTTGGTTTTCTCGCTGATCCTGCTGTGGGACCAGTGGCAAATCTACAACGGCCGCGAGGCAACCTTCTTCCCCACCGGCCAGCCCCCGGCCACCGAAACCGTACCGGCGGCGGGTGCCGCTGCAGTGGCTGCGGGCACAGCCGCGCCCCCACCCGCCATGGCCACGGCGCCGGCCAATGCCGCCTTGCCCACCGCCACCGTGCTCGGCGCCCAGCCTGACGCCGCAGTGCCACCGGCCCCGGCCCCAGCCGCCCCGCGCGAAACCGTGACCGTGCGCACCGACGCCATGGAGCTGACCTTCGACTCGCAAGGCGGCGCGCTCATCGGCGCCACGCTGCTGCGCCACTACGAAGAGGTGGGGCGCGAGCTGCGCGACAGCCAAACCCCGCTGCGCCTGCTCAAGCAAACGGCCGAGCGCACCTACGTCGCGCAAACCGGCCTGATCGGCGGCGACTTCCCCAACCATACCACTCCGATGCGACTGGTCTCGGGCGCCCCCGAATTTGCGCCCGGCCAAACCGAGCTCACGCTGCGCTTCGAATCCGAGCCCGTGGGCGGCTTGGTGCTGGCCAAAATCTACACCATCGCGCGCGACAGCCACGTGATCGGCGTGCGCCACGAGGTGCGCAACGTCGGCGCCGCAGCCGCGTCGCCGCAGGTTTATGTGCAACTGGTGCGCGACGGCCTGCAAGCCGGCAGCGACGTGCCGTTCTACTACACCTTCACCGGCCCGGTGGTCTATAGCGAAGCGGCCAATTTCCAGCAGATCGATTTCGCCCACATTCGGGCCAACGAGGCCGAGTTCCAGCGCAGCGCCAACGACGGCTACGTGGCCATGGTGCAACACTACTTTGCCAGCGCCTGGCTGCCCGAGACCGGCGTGGCACGCGAAAACTTCGCGCGCGTGGTCGGGCCGCTGTATTCGGTCGGCAGCATCATGGCCTTGGGCAGCATCGCGCCGGGGCAGACGCAAACCCTCGACACCCGCCTGTTCGTCGGGCCGCAGTACGAAACCGAGCTCGAACTCATCGCCCCAGGCCTAGACCTGCTCAAAGACTACGGCTGGCTGACCGTGTTGGCCAAGCCCATGTACTGGCTGCTGTACCAAATCCACGCGCTGGTGGGCAACTGGGGCTGGGCGATCGTGCTGCTGGTGGTGCTGATCCGCGCCGCCTTTTACTGGCTCAACGCCAAGGCCTACCGCTCCATGGCCAAGATGAAGGCGGTCAACCCCCGCATCATGGAGATGCGCGAGCGCCTCAAAGACAGCCCACAGCTGATGCAGCAAGAGATGATGAAGCTGTACCGCGAGGAAAAGGTGAATCCGCTCGGCGGCTGCTTCCCGATCCTGATCCAGATTCCGGTGTTTATCGCGCTCTACTGGGTGCTGCTGGCCAGCGTCGAGATGCGCAACGCGCCCTGGATTTTGTGGATCGGCGACCTCTCCACGCCCGACCCCTTCTTCATCCTGCCGCTGCTGATGATGATCACGACCGTGATCCAGACCGCGCTCAACCCGCTGCCGCCCGATCCGCTGCAAGCCAAGCTGATGTGGATCCTGCCCTTCGTCTTCAGCATCATGTTCTTCTTCTTCCCGGCCGGGCTGGTGCTGTACTGGTTCGTCAACAACGTGCTGACGATCGCCCAGCAGGCCTACATCAACGCCAAGATGGGCGTGCCGCTCAAGTTCACCCTACCCAACTTCAAGAGTTAAGGGGCTGAAAGGCACTTGGCCATGCTGACGACGCGGCGCGATCCGATCGTGGCCATCGCCACCGCGCCCGGGCGCGGCGCGGTGGGCATCGTGCGCGTCTCGGGCTCGGGGCTGGAGCCGCTGGTGCGCGCCCTGTGCGGCCGCCCCCTGCCCGCGCGCCACGCCTGCTACGGCCCGTTCCTCGAGCGCGACGGCAGCGCCATCGACCACGGGCTTGCGCTGTACTTCCCGGCGCCACACTCCTACAGCGGCGAAGACGTGCTCGAGCTGCAAGCCCATGGCGGAACGGTGCTGTTGCAGCTGATGCTGGCGCGCTGCCTGGGCGCCGCCGCCGAGCCCGACCCCACTACCGGCCAGCCGCGCCTGGCAGGTTTGCGGCTGGCGCGGCCGGGCGAGTTCACCGAGCGCGCTTTTTTGAACGGCAAGATGGACTTGGCGCAAGCCGAGGCCGTGGCCGACCTGATCGACGCCGCCACCGAAAGCGCCGCGCGCGGCGCCGCACGCTCCTTGTCCGGGGCCTTTTCTGATGCGCTGCAGGGGCTGCGCGAGCGCCTGATCGGGCTGCGCACGCTGGTGGAGGCGACGCTCGACTTCCCCGAAGAAGAAATCGACTTCCTGCAACAAGCCGACGCCGCCGGGCAGCTGCAGCGCCTGCGCCAGCAGCTCGCCCAGGTGCAGCGCCAGACGCGCCAAGGCGCGCTGCTGCGCGAGGGCATTCGGGTGGTGATCGCCGGCCAACCCAATGTGGGCAAAAGCTCGTTGCTCAACGCCTTGGCCGGGGCCGAGCTGGCGATCGTCACCCCAATCGCCGGCACCACGCGCGACGTGCTGCAGCAAAGCATCCAGATCGAGGGCGTGCCGCTGCACGTGATCGACACCGCCGGCCTGCGCGCCAGCAGCGACGAGGTCGAGCGCATCGGCATCGAGCGCGCCTGGGCGCAAATTGCGGCCGCTGATGTGCTGCTGTGGCTGCGCGACGCCAGCCGCGCCGGCCAGCAAGCGTACGACTTGGCCGACGCCGCGCTGGCCGCCGAGCTGGCCGAGCGGCTGCCGGCGCCGGTGGCGCAGCTGCAGGTCTGGAACAAGGCCGATCTGCTTGAGCCGCAAGCCCGGACGGAGTCCAGCGCAGCGCCCCCAACCGGCAGTACCTTGCAGAACGCCAGCGCCAAGACCACAGCGCCCAGCCTGCACCTATCGGCCAAAACCGGATCCGGGCTCGACGCCCTGCGCCAGCGCCTGCTCGAATGCGCCGGCGGCCAAAGCGGGGCCGAGGGCCTCTACAGCGCGCGCGCGCGCCACGTGCAGGCGCTGGCGCAAGTGGGGCTGCATTTGCATGAGGCCGAGCAGCACCTGCAAACGCCCAGCCCCCGCCTCGATTTGCTGGCTGAGGAACTGCGGCTGGCGCAAAACGCCCTGAATCAAATCACCGGCCAGTTCAGCGCCGA
Organism: Serpentinimonas sp. SSL01; assembly: GCF_056323735.1. NCBI lineage: Bacteria > Pseudomonadati > Pseudomonadota > Betaproteobacteria > Burkholderiales > Comamonadaceae > Serpentinimonas > Serpentinimonas sp. SSL01. Next base: position 2,507,936 of record NZ_CM150487.1, on the reverse strand, counting down.
CGACCTGTTGGGCCAGATTTTTGGCTCGTTTTGCATCGGCAAGTAGGCCTCAGGGCATGTGCGGGGTGGGCACACCCAAATGGTAGCCTTGGGCGTAGTCCATGCCCATGGCGCGCAATGCCTGCCACAAGGGCTCGGACTCGACGAACTCGGCCACCACTTGGATGCCGATGTCTTGGCACAGGTGGGTGAGGTTGCGCACCAACGAGTGGTCGATGCGCGAGTTGAGGATGTTGCTCACAAAGGCGCCGTCGATCTTGACAAAATCAAAGCTCAGCTCGCGCAGATAGTGAAACGAGTTGTAGCCACTGCCAAAATCGTCGAGCGCAAATAAAAACCCCTTTTCACGCAGTGTCGTCAGAAAGCTGCGCGTGTGCGTCATGTCGCCGATGGCATCGCGCTCGAGCAACTCGAACACCAGGGTGCTGGGCGGTATCTGCAGCTCGGCGCACAGCTGCTCGGCGTAGCCGACCACCCCGCGCCCCTGCAGCTCCTGCACCGACAGGTTGATGAACAGTTTGACTGGCGCTTTGCCTGCCAGCATGCGCTGTTTCAAGGCGTGCAGCGCGTGGCCGACCACGGCGCGGTCCAGCTCGCGCCCCATGCCGTATTTTTCGATGGTTTCAATAAAGGCCCCGGCCGAGATGGTCTGGCCATCGGGCTCGTGCAGGCGCGCCAGCGTTTCGTAGGCGTACAACTCGCCGCTGCCGGAATAAATCGGTTGGAAAAACGGCCGCACCCGGTCTTCTTTCAGTGCCAGCCGCAGCTTTTCCACCAGATCGCGCGTCAAGCGGTTGTGGCGCACCTGCGCGCCCACGGCCTGCATGGTGCCGACGCCATCCTTGCCCTGGGCCTTGGCGCGGTACAGGCCCATGTCCACGCCAGCCATCAAATCGGACACGGTGTCGGCATCGTGGGGAAAGGTCACGACCCCGACCGAGGTTGTGACGTGAAAGCCCTTGCCGTCGGGCGCCGTGTAGCTGATGCCCTTGAGCCGTTCGCGCAGTTTTTCTGCCGCCACTTGGGCGCCGGCGGCCCCGGTTTCGGTCAGCATCAGGATGAACTCATCACCGCCCAAGCGCGCGGTCAAGTCGCCCTTGCGGGTCTCGAGCAGCAGGCATTCGGCGATGCGGCGCAGCACCTGGTCGCCGCAAGGGTGGCCCCAAGTGTCGTTGACGTCTTTGAAGTCGTCCAAATCCAGCATCAGGAGCGAGAACTCGTGCCGGTGGCGCGTCGAGCGCCCGACCTCGTAATCGAGCATTTCGCCGAAATAGCGCCGGTTGTGCAAGCCGGTCAGCGGGTCGTGGGTCGAGTAGTACTCCAGCTCCGACAGGGTGCGCCCGAGCGCCTTGCTCGAACCCACCACCATCACCATCACCGCCAGAATCGAGCGGATGATGGCGATCTCCTGTGGCTCGGGGTGGTGGGCGCTGGCATAGGCCACCCCGAGCAGGCCCGCGAGGTTGAGGTTGTGGATTTCGGGCACAGCCACCGTGATCATCTCGACGTCGTCGATCGGTTTTTGTGGCTCCATCGGCTCAATCTCGAACTCCTCGATATCGACGGCACTGTCGGATGGCAAGCGCAATTCGTGCAGCATCTGCCGGGTCAGGCGCTCACGCGCCAACTGCTTGTTCTCGGCGCTCGGGTTGCCCACGTAGTAGAGGTTAAGCGACAGCCCGTGCCCCTCGAAAAAGGCGATGAAGAAAAACTGAAACGGAAAGATGCGCTGGAAACTGCACAAGATGTTTTGCACGAACAGCTTCCACTGGGTCACGTTTTCGTGCGAGAGGATGATCTGCGCCAGCACCGCACTCTGGCGCTCGAGCAGGTCTTTTTGCACCAGGGTCCCGGACAGCTTTTGCGCCGTGTCGTCAAAGCGCAGCAAAATGCTGAGCAAGTCGCTGCGGTTGTCGGCGCCGCGCCTTTGCCGCGCCTGCACCAGCAGCGGCAGCGCCGCCTCGAGGTTGCGGCAGCGTTGCAAGGCCTGCTCGAGCCCGGCCAGCAAGGGGCCCCGGCTGGCCTCTGGCATGTCGATCGGCTCCAGTGCTGCCAAGGTCTGGCGCAGATTGAGCATCACGTCGCTCTGCACCCCAGCGACCATCTGCGAGATCGCGTTGCTCAGGGCTTGGGTGCGCATCTGGCCTTCGAGCAAGGCGGCAAAGCGCTGCAACACATACAACCGCAGCTCCGCAATGCTGGCCGGCTGCGGTGGCGGCGCGGCCGCGTTCACAGCTCGACCTCGGCCAAGATTTCGGGCAACAGATCCATGCCGCATTGCAGTTGCTCGAACCAGTCGAGAAAAGCCGGGACGGCGGCACCGCGATAAATCGGGCCGTGCTGGGGCGCCAGCATATGGATGTCGAGCTGGCGCACGCGCTGCACCCAAGAACGGGCGGCGCGGTTGCCGCACATGTAGCGGCGGTGAAAACCGACGATGTGCGGCAGATGGGCGGCGAAATCATCGACAAAGGGTACGTCGTCGTCGTTGGGCATCATGGCGGCGCCGATGTCACCGCTGAACAAGACCTTGGCCAGCGGGTCATAGACGTTGATCTGGCCTTCGGAGTGCAGAAAATGCGCCGGCACCAGCTCGAGCTCAAAGCCCGGCGCCAGCGTCAGCGACATGCCCGTGTCTGGCACGCCGATGAAGCGCCCCATCTCCTCGATGCCGTAATGCGGCACGAAGCGGGTCCAGATGCGCGAGATGTACACTGGGGCCGTGGTCAATTCGAGCCACGTGGCGATCCCGCCCACGATGTCCGGGTCTTGGTGCGATAGGATGATGGCCTTAATCTGGTTCGGCGCGCCGTAGCGCAGCAGCTCGGTGAGCACGCGCGGCATGACGCCAAAGCCACCCGGGTCCAGCAACGCGCCGGCGTTGCCGTGCTGCACTAGGTATTGGTTCGAGCGCACACCGTCTTCTTGCCCCGGATCGCTCTCGTTGAGCAAAATGAAGCGGTGGTCGTGTTTGTCGTACAGTTCGATGTTGTGCATACGCTACCCAACGGCCTTGTTTTGAACAAAGTGCGGCTTAATCCAGCCAATAGCTGCACAGTATAGCGAGCTGCCACAAGCATTTCCTGCGTTTATTTTCCGCTTTTGACTTATATCAATGCACCGCCCATGACCCACATCCCCGCCCACGCCCGGCCCGCCACCCTAGACCACACCCGCATCGACGACCTGCGCATCGCCGCCGTGCGCCCGCTGATCACGCCGGCGCTGCTGCAAGAGTGGCTGCCGCTGCCCGAAGCCAGCGCGGACTTGGTCGAGCGCAGCCGCGCCGCCATCGCGCGCTTGCTGCATGGTCACGACGACCGGCTGTTGGTGATCGTGGGCCCGTGCTCAATCCACGAGCACGAACAGGCGCTCGAATACGCACGCCTGCTGCTAGCCCAAACGGCGGCGCTGGCGGGCGAGCTGCTGCTGGTGATGCGCGTCTATTTCGAGAAACCGCGCACCACCGTGGGCTGGAAGGGCTACATCAACGATCCGCACCTTGACGGCAGCTTCGCCATCAACGAAGGGCTGGAGCGCGCGCGCCAGTTGCTGCTCGACATCCTGGCGCTCGGGCTGCCAGTGGGCACCGAGTTCCTCGATCTGCTCTCACCGCAGTTCATCAGCGATTTGGTGACTTGGTGCGCGATCGGCGCGCGCACGACCGAGAGCCAGAGCCACCGCCAGCTCGCCAGCGGCCTGAGCTGCCCGGTGGGCTTCAAGAACGGCACCGACGGCGGGGTGCAAGTGGCGGTCGATGCGCTGCAGGCCGCCGCCGCCGCGCACGCCTTCATGGGCATGACCAAGATGGGACTAGCGGCGATCTTCGAGACCCGTGGCAACGCCGACTGCCACATCATTTTGCGCGGCGGCCCCCAGCCCAACTACAGCGCCGCCGACGTGGCCGCTGCCTGCGCGCGCCTGCGCGCCGCCGGCCTGCGCGAGCAACTGATGATCGACTGCTCGCACGCCAACAGCCGCAAACAGCCGCAGCGCCAGCTCGAGGTCGGTGCCGACGTGGCGGCGCAAATCAGCGCCGGCGAGCGGCGCATCATGGGTCTGATGATCGAGAGCCACCTGCACGAAGGGCGGCAAGACATCGTGCCCGGGCAAGCGCTGCGCCACGGCGTCTCGCTCACCGACGCCTGCCTGGGGTTTGAGCACACCGTGCCGCTGCTGCACGAACTGGCCGTCGCCGTGCGCCAGCGCCGCACACGCAGCGGCGGCTGATCACAGGCCTTCCTCAAGGCCGCCCTCTTCCGGGTTTTCATCCGGCCCAGCGGCCTGCGGCTTGGGCACCACGCGGCAGGCCAAACCGGTGTCAAAGCCGCGCCCAAGCAAAAAACGAATCTGGCGCGCACGCTCGGCGGCGTCGCGTGCAGGCTGGCCAAACTTTTTTTGCCACACCTGCTGCGCCCGCTCGGCCTCGGTCGCGGCCAGCACGGCGGTGGCGCGCTCCACCTGCCCCGCATCCACCCCACGCTGGCGCAGCTCGGCGCGGATGCGCGCCACCCCTTGGCGCTCGGCGCGGTTGCGGCTCAAGGCCTCGGCAAAGCGCGCATCGCTCAGCCAACCCTGCGCCTGCAGCTCGTCGAGCAGTACCTCCAGCGCGGCCGGCGCTTGCTCCGCGTCGGCGTAGGGCCGCAATTTGCGCGCCAGCTCGAGGCGGCTGTGCTCGCGCTGCGCCAGCGCACGCAGCGCCCGCGCCTTCAGGGACATCGCCACCACGGGGCCGGCCTTGCAACGCCTGAATCAGACCAACCGATCAGTCGGCCTCGAACGGTACCTCGCCGGTCGGCACCGACTCACGCTCCGGCACCGCCAGCAGCGCGCGAATTTTGTTTTCGATCTCGCGCGCCAGCGCCGGGTTCTCGCGCAAAAACTCGCGCGAGTTCTCGCGCCCTTGGCCGATTTTTTCGCCGCCGTAAGCGTACCAAGCCCCGGACTTGTCCACCACTTTGTGCAGCACCCCGAGGTCCACGATCTCGCCCAGGCGGCTGATGCCTTCGCCGTACAGAATGTCGAACTCGGCCGTTTTGAAGGGCGGCGCCACCTTGTTTTTCACCACCTTGACCTTGGTCTCGGAGCCGATCACCTCTTCGCCCTTCTTGATCGAGCCGGTGCGCCGGATGTCGAGCCGCACCGAGGCATAAAACTTGAGCGCGTTGCCGCCGGTGGTGGTCTCGGGGCTGCCGAACATGACGCCGATCTTCATCCGAATCTGGTTGATGAAAATCACCATGCAGTTGGTTTTCTTGATCGTGGCGGTGAGCTTGCGCAAAGCCTGGCTCATCAGCCGCGCCTGCAGCCCGGGCAGGCTGTCGCCCATGTCGCCCTCGATCTCGGCCTTGGGCGTGAGCGCGGCCACCGAATCGACCACGATCAGATCGACCGCTCCCGAGCGCACCAGCGCATCGACGATCTCCAGCGCCTGCTCGCCGGTGTCGGGCTGGCTGATGAGCAGCTCTTGCAAATTCACGCCCAGTTTTTGCGCATACTGCGCATCCAGCGCGTGCTCGGCATCGATGAAGGCGCAGGTGCCGCCAATTTTTTGCATCTCGGCGATCACTTGCAGCGTGAGCGTGGTCTTGCCCGAGCTCTCGGGGCCGTAGATTTCGATCACGCGCCCGCGCGGCAGCCCGCCCACGCCCAGCGCCACATCCAGCCCCAGCGAACCGGTCGAGCAGACTTGGATGTCGGCCACCACCTCGCCCTCGCCCAAGCGCATGATCGTGCCCTTGCCGAACTGCTTGTCGATTTGCGCCAGCGCCGCCTGCAGGGCCTTGGCTTTGTCGTTGTCTGCTGCCTTGGTGCTCGAACTCATAGACGAATCTCCAAAAAAGGATGGGCGCGCGCGCGCAAAACCGGCAGGCCCACAGGCCCCCCTACTGCCCGCCAGTTTAACCACGCCGCAGCGGCTTGTCGGGGCTGGCGCCTCAAATATCTTGCCCACCACGGCGCCGCAGCCTAAAATCCATCGCAGTCGATCGGCCATCAGCCTGCCGCCACATTTCACCCCCCAACCCGGCACGAGACCCAAACCATGCGCATCCTCATCGCCGAAGACGACCAGGTGCTGGCCGACGGATTGTTGCGCACCCTGCGCGGCACCGGCGCCGCCGTGGACCACGTCACCAGTGGCAGCGAAGCCGATGCCGCCCTCATGACCAACACCGAGTTCGATCTGCTGATCCTCGATCTGGGGCTGCCGCGCCTGCATGGGATCGAGGTGCTCAAGCGCTTGCGCGGGCGTGGCTCGGCGCTGCCGGTTTTGATCCTCACCGCTGCCGACAGCGTGGAAGAGCGCGTGCGCGGCCTCGACCTCGGTGCCGACGACTACATGGCCAAACCCTTTGCCCTGCAAGAGCTCGAAGCGCGCGTGCGCGCCTTGGTGCGCCGTGGCAGCGGCGTGGCCTCGAGCCTGATTCGGCACGGCCCCCTGACCTACGACCAAGCCGGCCGCGTGGCCAGCATCGACGGCAAGATGGTCGAACTGTCGGCGCGCGAGCTCGGGCTGCTCGAAGTGCTGCTGCAACGCGCCGGCCGCTTGGTCAGCAAAGACCAGTTGGTCGATCGCCTGTGCGAGTGGGGCGAAGAGGTGAGCAACAACGCCATCGAGGTCTATATTCACCGGCTGCGCAAAAAGATCGAAAAAGGCCCGATCCGTATCGCCACCGTGCGCGGACTGGGGTACTGCCTTGAAAAAATCCCTGGCTGAAGCGCCTCCACTGATTTCGCCCGACGCTGCGCCCGAGCCCGCCTCCGGCACCCCCTTTGGCCTGTTCCCGCGTGAGCAGCGCAGCCTGTTTGGTGAAATCCTCGACTGGATGCTCACGCCGCTGCTGCTGCTCTGGCCGCTGTCGCTGGCGCTCACTTGGCTGGTGGCCCAAGGCATTGCCAGCAAACCCTACGACCGGGCGCTGGAGTTCAACTTGCAGGCGCTGGCGCAGTTTGTCACCGTCGAGGACGCGGTGGTGCGCTTCGATCTCGGGCCCCAAGCCCGCGACTTGCTGCGCGCCGACGACACCGACCGCATCTTCTACCAAGTACTCGATGCCGAAGGGCATCTGGTCAGCGGCGAACCCACCTTTCCGATGCCCGATTTTGAGCGCGCGGCGGCCCGTTCGGCTCCCAGCGGCACCCTGTATTTGCGCGACGACGTGCTGCGCGGCGAACCGGTGCGCGTGGCCTACACCTGGGTGCTGCGCGGGCACGAAACGCCGCAACGGGTGCTGCTGCAAGTGGCCGAAACGCGCGGCAAACGCGCCATGCTCGCCACCGAAATCATCAAAGGCGTGATGGTGCCACAGTTCGTCATACTGCCGCTGGCGGTGCTGCTGGTGTGGCTGGCGCTGGTGCGCGGCATCCGCCCGCTCAACGACCTAGAGCGGCGCATCCGAGAGCGCCGCCCCGACGACCTCAGCCCACTCGACGAAGAGCAGGTGCCGCAAGAGGTGGCGCCGCTGGTGTCGTCGATCAACGACCTGCTGCTGCGCCTCAAGGCCTCGGTCAGCAACCAGAAGCGCTTCTTGGCCGATGCCGCGCACCAGCTCAAAACGCCGCTGGCGGGGCTGCGCATGCAGGCCGAAATGGCGCAGCAAGTGCGCCACCCCGACGACGGCGACATCCAGCGCTCATTGCAGCAAATCGCCAAATCCAGCATGCGCGCCACCCACACCGTGAACCAGTTGCTGGCCTTGGCGCGTGCCGAAACCAGTGGCCGCAGCCTGGCCAAAGTCCCCTTCGACCTGGCCGAAACCGTCACCGAGGCGCTCGAAGACGCCGTGCCACGCGCGCTCGAGCGCTCGATCGATCTGGGCTATGAAGGCCCGACCCAGATGCCCGCCGGCTGCCTGCTGCAAGGCAACCCCACCCTGATCAGCGAACTGGTGCGCAACCTGATCGACAACGCCCTGCGCTACACCCCGGCGGGTGGCGTGGTCACGGTGCGCGTGCTGGTCGACCGCTACAGCGGCGTGCAGCTGCTGCAAGTCGAAGACGACGGGCCCGGCATCCCGCAAGCCGAGCGCGCTCTGGTGCTGGAGCCCTTCTACCGCGCCCTGGGCACCAACGTCGACGGCTCTGGACTGGGCTTGGCCATCGTGCAAGAAATCGCCACCCAGCACCAAGCCACGCTGCAACTCGAAGACAGCTTTCCCTCTCGGGCGCAACGGCGCGGGTTGCGCGTCACGGTGCGCTTTGGCCTGCCCTTTAATGGCGATGGCAGTCCCTGATTGCACAACATTTTGGCTTCAGAAGCCATGAGGCTACGTAGTTCTGCGCATGCCAATGCCCTGCGCCTACGCTAACATGCGCTGTCCTTATTTTTCGGAGACACATTCATGAAAAAACTGTTGACCTTCGCCTTGGCTGCCACCGCCATGGCTGGCGCTATGGCGCAAGATTTCCCCAGCCGCCCCATCACCATCGTCGTGCCCTTTGCGGCCGGCGGCCCGACCGACTCAGTGGCGCGCCAACTGGCCGAAGCCATGCGGCCGCACCTAGGCAATGCCAACATCGTGGTCGAAAACGCCGCCGGTGCCGGTGGCACCATCGGAGCCGGGCGGGTGGCGCGCGCTGCGCCCGACGGGCACACCCTGCTGGTCTGGCACATCGGCATGGCCAGCACCGCCAGCCTGTACCGCCGCCTGCCCTTCAATGCGCTGCAAGACTTCGAATACTTGGGCATCATCAACGACGTGCCCATGACGCTGGTGGGCAAGCCGCAGCTACCGGCCAACACCTACCGCGACCTTGAAAACCACATCCGCGCCAACGCCGGCCGCCTCAATCTGGCCCACGCCGGCTTGGGTTCGGCTTCGCACCTCTGCGGCCTGATGTGGCAGCACGCCATGGGCTTGCAGCAGGCCATGACCACCATCCCCTTTGGTGGCACGGCGCCGGCCATGACCGCCCTCATGGGTGGCCAAGTCGATCTCATGTGCGACCAAACCACCAACACCGTGAGCCAGATCGAGGCCGGGCGCATCAAGGCCTTTGCCGTGACCACCGCGCAACGCCTCAGCGACAACCCCACCTTGCGCCACTACCCAACGCTGCAAGAGATGGGCTTGCGCAACTTCAACCTCACCATCTGGCACGGGCTCTATGCGCCGCGCGGCACGCCGCCGGCCGTGACGCAGCGCCTCAACGCCGCCTTGCGCGCCGCCCTGCGCGACCCGACTTTCATCCAGCGCCAAAACGCCTTGGGCGCCTTGGTGGCCACCGACAACCGCGTCACCCCCGAAGGGCACCGCGCTTTCGTGACCAGTCAAATCAACCAGCTGCGCACCGTGATCGAAGCCGCGGGGCAGTTTGCGGATTGACCCAAAGGAAGTTTGTGTTGCCCCCTGCTCCGGCCCGAGGCAGGCCGGGGCGGGTGACTTTGGGCCTCAAACGCCCCAGACCACTTCGGTCTTTTCCTCCATGCAATGCCTCAGGATCTCGAGAAACGGGGCCACCCGGGTGCGCAGGCTCACTCGGTCCGGGTCGGGCACGTATTCACCCTTTTCGATTGCCTCTTGTTTCTTACGCTCGTACTCGGCTTCTTCATGCGCGACGGCGGCCTTAATGGCCTCAATCGCGGCGGGCATCTGCTCCACCAGCAAAATGCCGGGGCCGGTGGGCTCTTTGCCCAAGATTTGCAACAGCTGCTTGGCGTTGTGCTCCAGCATCACCACGTCGCCGGTGGATCGGGATTTGAATCTGAAGGCCATTGGGTTTGCTCCTGAATGCGTGTGAGGGGATGACAGAGGCCCTATTTTGGCATCCAATGCGCCCCGGCACCCCAAATCCGAACAGATTGTTTGGGCGCTTTCGTGTTGTACGCTGCCTCAGGCACATCGCGGCCATGCGTGGTGGATCGACACTGCCTGTTTTGATCCCTTAGACATCCTCGTCGGCGCGGATCACGGTTTCTTCGATCCGTGCGGCGATTTGCCCAATCGCCACGCTCGCTGGCGCACCCGGCGTGTGCAGCAGCAACAGCTGTCTGCGCATCACCGCGTCTTTGACCGCCTGATCGCTCGGAATGTCGCCCACGTGGTGCAAGCGCACCAGCGGCAAACTCTGGGCTGCGGCGTTTGCTCCGGGCACTGTACCCACAAAGCGGTTGAGCACCGCCTGCAACTGCGCCGTGATTGCCTTGCCATCGCCCAAGCGCGCCGACTGGTTGACCAACAAGCGGATATGCTGGCGCCCCTGTTGCGTGCTTAGCACCTTGATGGTGGCATAGGCGTCGGTGAGCGAAGTGGGCTCGGGTGTGGCCACCAGCAAGACCTCAGAGGCCAATGACAGGGCGAACAAAACCACATCGGAAATGCCAGCACCGGTGTCGAGCAGCACCAGGTCGTAGCGCGGCACCACTTCAGACATCAAGCGCAGAAAATCGTCACGAACCTCAGGCGTCAGACGCGAATACTCTACCAGCCCAGAGCCCGCCAGAAGCACTGCAAAGCCACCGGGTGCTTTGATAATCGCGTCCTCGAGCGCACACTTACCGGTGAACACATCGTGCAAGGTGAGTTTGGGGTGGAGGTTGAGCACCACATCCAAATTGGCCAGCCCCAAATCGGCGTCGAGAACCAGCACCTTAAGGCCTCTTCGCGTCAGTGCCGCGGCCAGATTGGCTGAGACAAAGGTTTTACCTACACCACCCTTGCCGCTCGTGACTGCGATCACCTTGCCCTTGACCGGATGCAGCAGCACGGCCGAGGCCGCTGCGCTGGCTGGGTTCTGGGTTGTGGTGTCGGTCATATTTCTATTATCCTGATTCATTAGGTGCTCCGGCCATGGTCGGCCAGTTGGCCCTCGGCGTTTGACCAGCCGAGCAGCAGCCCTTTTTCTTCTGTGCTTACGTCGGCGCTCAGCACCGACTCCAAGCGCACGCAATTGCGACCCTCGCGCTTGGCCTGGTACAGCAGTTGGTCGGCGCGCGACATCCAATCCGACAGCACGCTTTTGACCCAGGGCATGGCAAAAGCCCCCCCTACGCTGACCGTGACATCAATCGCCCCTTGGTTCTGCGGCAAGTTGATGGGTACCGCCTCGATGGCGGTGCGCGTCCGTTGCGCCACCGCCATGGCAAAAGAGGGCGGGCAGTTGGGACACAGCACCGCGAACTCTTCGCCACCGATGCGGGCCACGTTGTCCATTGGACGCACCGTATCGCGCAAGCGCTGCGTGATCACCCGCAGCACCTCGTCGCCCGCCGGGTGACCGTAGCGGTCGTTGATGCGCTTGAAATGATCGATGTCCAAAGCCAACAACAGCGCGTATTCTCCACCGCGCGTCACTCTATCCAGTTCTTGCTCCAGCACATACAAGAACGCACGCCGATTCATCACCCCGGTCAGAGGATCGGTCGAGGAGAGGTCACAGAGCGCATCAAGCACCGATTGGAGGTAATGGGTCCCCCCCACTTCCGTAGGAGGTGCCAGCGCCACACCCGCCTGGCGCAGCAAGGCATCGACCTTCTCCAACCGCAAAACCGCCATATCCATGCGGGCATCATACCCGCAACCAACCTGGGCGCGGCGGCTGGTAGCGCACCGCCTCCGCGATGGCCTCGATGTGCTCGGCCGTGGTGCCACAACAGCCGCCGACGATGTTGACCAAGCCCTCGGCCGCAAATTCATGCAGCAACCTGGAAGTTACCTCCGGGCTTTCGTCAAATCCAGTTTCGCTCATGGGATTGGGCAAACCGGCGTTTGGGTAGCAGCAGATAAAGGTTTCGGGCGCCAGTCGCGCCAACTCCTGAATGTAGGGTTTCATCAAAGCCGCCCCGAGCGCGCAATTGAGCCCGACCGCCAAAGGCTGCACATGGCGCACGCTGGCCCAGAACGCGCCCACCGTCTGGCCGCTGAGCAAGCGCCCCGAGGCGTCGGTGACGGTGCCGCTGATGACGATCGGCAAACACTCACCGGTTTGCTCGAAACACGATTCGATCGCAAACAGCGCCGCCTTGGCGTTGAGGGTATCGAAAATCGTCTCCACCAAAAGCAGATCGACCCCACCCTCCATCAGCGCCAGCGTCTGCTCGGCATAGGCCTGCACCAGTTCATCGAAACTCACGTTGCGCGCGCCGGGGTCGTTCACATCCGGGCTGATGCTGGCCGTCTTGGGTGTGGGCCCCAAGGCGCCGGCAACAAACCGGGGCTGATCTGTTCTGGAATAGCGATCGCAAGCCTGACGCGCTAGCCGCGCAGAGGCAAGATTCATCTCGCGCGCCCAATCGGCCATGCCGTAATCGTCCTGCGCGACAGAGGTCGCGCCGAAGGTGTTGGTTTCGATGACATCGGCACCAGCCGCCAAATAGCCAGCGTGGATTTGAGCGATCACGTCCGGCCGGGTCAGGCTGAGCAACTCGTTGTTGCCCTTGACTTCATGCGGCAGGGCATCGAGGCGTGCACGCATTTCGGACGAGAGCGCTGGCCCACCGTGCCCGCGATATTGCGATTCGTTCAAGCGAAAGCGCTGAATCATGGTGCCCATGGCACCGTCAAGGATCAGGATGCGGTGTCGCAGCAAATCGGGCAGTTGGGCGGCGCGGGTGTAGCTTAACATGATGAGAGCAGACACAATAAAGAAAACCCCGAATCGGGTTTGCACCTGACTCGGGGTTTCATCATAACAGCCTGACGATGACCTACTTTCACACGGGAATCCGCACTATCATTGGCGCGCAGTCGTTTCACGGTCCTGTTCGGGATGGGAAGGGGTGGGACCGACTGGCTATGGTCGTCAGGCATAACTGGTTGCTGAGCTGCTGTTTGGGTGCAGCGCAGCGGGATTCACAGAGTCGAATCGGATTTTGATTGTTTGGCATGCTTTGCTTGGAGCTTTGGGCTTTGGGCTGGTCATGCTGAGCGAATTTTTGAGCTTGAGCTTGAGTGCAGCGGATGGTTACGGCACACGTTTTTTGGACATTCCTGCATCGATGCATGGTGTCTTCAAAATTATAGGGTCAAGCCGCACGGGCAATTAGTACAGGTTAGCTCAACGCATTGCTGCGCTTACACACCCTGCCTATCAACGTCGTAGTCTTCGACGACCCTTCAGGGGGCTCAAGGCCCCGGCAGATCTCATCTTGGAACGAGTTTCCCGCTTAGATGCTTTCAGCGGTTATCTCTTCCGCACATAGCTACCCGGCGATGCCACTGGCGTGACAACCGGTACACCAGAGGTGCGTCCACTCCGGTCCTCTCGTACTAGGAGCAGGCTTCCTCAAATCTGCAGCGCCCACGGAAGATAGGGACCAAACTGTCTCACGACGTTTTAAACCCAGCTCACGTACCTCTTTAAATGGCGAACAGCCATACCCTTGGGACCGGCTACAGCCCCAGGATGAGATGAGCCGACATCGAGGTGCCAAACACCGCCGTCGATATGAACTCTTGGGCGGTATCAGCCTGTTATCCCCAGAGTACCTTTTATCCGTTGAGCGATGGCCCTTCCATACAGAACCACCGGATCACTATGTCCTGCTTTCGCATCTGCTCGACTTGTCAGTCTCGCAGTTAAGCACGCTTATGCCATTGCACTATTAGCACGATGTCCGACCGTACCTAGCGTACCTTCGAACTCCTCCGTTACGCTTTGGGAGGAGACCGCCCCAGTCAAACTGCCTACCATGCACTGTCCCCAGTCCCGATTCAGGGACCAAGGTTAGAACCTCAAACGCACCAGGGTGGTATTTCAACGTTGGCTCCAGGCGAACTAGCATCCGCCCTTCAAAGCCTCCCACCTATCCTACACAGATCCGTTCAAAATCCAATACAAAGCTACAGTAAAGGTTCATGGGGTCTTTCCGTCTTTCCGCGGGGAGATTGCATCATCACAAACATTTCAACTTCGCTGAGTCTCGGGAGGAGACAGCGTGGCCATCGTTACGCCATTCGTGCAGGTCGGAACTTACCCGACAAGGAATTTCGCTACCTTAGGACCGTTATAGTTACGGCCGCCGTTTACCGGGACTTCGATCAAGAGCTTGCACCCCATCAATTAATCTTCCGGCACCGGGCAGGCGTCACACCCTATACGTCCACTTTCGTGTTTGCAGAGTGCTGTGTTTTTAGTAAACAGTCGCAGCCACCAATTTTTTGCAACCCCTTCGTGCTTCGATGTTCTCTACACACTACCAGGGCACACCTTCTTCCGAAGTTACGGTGTCAATTTGCCGAGTTCCTTCTCCCGAGTTCTCTCAAGCGCCTGAGAATACTCATCTCGCGCACCAGTGTCGGTTTGCGGTACGGTCAACTGCAAGCTGAAGCTTAGTGGCTTTTCCTGGGACCCCGTTTGGTTACTTCACGAACAAGTTCGCTCGATCGACAGCCTCGGTATATGTTGGGCGGATTTGCCTACCCAACGCCTACTTCTGCCTAAACCGGGACTTCCAACACCCGGATAACCTATTAAGATCCGTCCCCACATCGCACTTGCAGTCGGTACAGGAATATTGACCTGTTTCCCATCAGCTACGCATCTCTGCCTCGCCTTAGGGGCCGACTCACCCTACGCCGATGAACGTTGCGTAGGAAACCTTGCGCTTACGGCGAGCGGGCTTTTCACCCGCTTTAACGCTACTCATGTCAGCATTCGCACTTCTGATACCTCCAGCAGGCTTCACAACCCACCTTCAACGGCTTACAGAACGCTCTCCTACCACGCACATTTCTGTGCATCCGCAGCTTCGGTAACTGGCTTGAGCCCCGTTACATCTTCCGCGCAGGACGACTCGATCAGTGAGCTATTACGCTTTCTTTAAATGATGGCTGCTTCTAAGCCAACATCCTGACTGTTATAGCCTTCCCACTTCGTTTCCCACTTAGCCAATTTTAGGGACCTTAGCTGGCGGTCTGGGTTGTTTCCCTCTTGAGTCCGGACGTTAGCACCCGGTGCTCTGTCTCCCAAGCTGTACTCGTCGGTATTCGGAGTTTGCATAGGTTTGGTAAGTCGCCATGACCCCCTAGCCTAAACAGTGCTCTACCCCCGACGGTAATACTTGAGGCACTACCTAAATAGTTTTCGGAGAGAACCAGCTATTTCCAAGTTTGTTTAGCCTTTCACCCCTATCCACAGCTCATCCCCTGGTTTTGCAACACCAGTGGGTTCGGACCTCCAGTACCTGTTACGGCACCTTCATCCTGGCCATGGATAGATCACTTGGTTTCGGGTCTACACCCAGCGACTGAATCGCCCTATTCGGACTCGGTTTCCCTGCGCCTTCCCTATTCGGTTAAGCTTGCCACTGAATGTAAGTCGCTGACCCATTATACAAAAGGTACGCCGTCACCCGTTTCCAGGCTCCGACTTTTTGTAAGCATGTGGTTTCAGGATCTATTTCACTCCCCTCCCGGGGTTCTTTTCGCCTTTCCCTCACGGTACTTGTTCACTATCGGTCGATGATGAGTATTTAGCCTTGGAGGATGGTCCCCCC
>NZ_CM150487.1:2485000-2487500 GCF_056323735.1 Serpentinimonas sp. SSL01 | reverse complement strand
ACGCCGATGAACGTTGCGTAGGAAACCTTGCGCTTACGGCGAGCGGGCTTTTCACCCGCTTTAACGCTACTCATGTCAGCATTCGCACTTCTGATACCTCCAGCAGGCTTCACAACCCACCTTCAACGGCTTACAGAACGCTCTCCTACCACGCACATTTCTGTGCATCCGCAGCTTCGGTAACTGGCTTGAGCCCCGTTACATCTTCCGCGCAGGACGACTCGATCAGTGAGCTATTACGCTTTCTTTAAATGATGGCTGCTTCTAAGCCAACATCCTGACTGTTATAGCCTTCCCACTTCGTTTCCCACTTAGCCAATTTTAGGGACCTTAGCTGGCGGTCTGGGTTGTTTCCCTCTTGAGTCCGGACGTTAGCACCCGGTGCTCTGTCTCCCAAGCTGTACTCGTCGGTATTCGGAGTTTGCATAGGTTTGGTAAGTCGCCATGACCCCCTAGCCTAAACAGTGCTCTACCCCCGACGGTAATACTTGAGGCACTACCTAAATAGTTTTCGGAGAGAACCAGCTATTTCCAAGTTTGTTTAGCCTTTCACCCCTATCCACAGCTCATCCCCTGGTTTTGCAACACCAGTGGGTTCGGACCTCCAGTACCTGTTACGGCACCTTCATCCTGGCCATGGATAGATCACTTGGTTTCGGGTCTACACCCAGCGACTGAATCGCCCTATTCGGACTCGGTTTCCCTGCGCCTTCCCTATTCGGTTAAGCTTGCCACTGAATGTAAGTCGCTGACCCATTATACAAAAGGTACGCCGTCACCCGTTTCCAGGCTCCGACTTTTTGTAAGCATGTGGTTTCAGGATCTATTTCACTCCCCTCCCGGGGTTCTTTTCGCCTTTCCCTCACGGTACTTGTTCACTATCGGTCGATGATGAGTATTTAGCCTTGGAGGATGGTCCCCCCATATTCAGACAGGGTTTCTCGTGCCCCGCCCTACTTTTCGCTAGCTTAGTACCACACGTCTCTTTTCACATACGGGGCTTTCACCCACTATGGCCAGCCTTTCCAGACTGTTCTGTTAAGTGTCGTGCTATCACTAGCAGGCTCCTCCGATTTCGCTCGCCACTACTCTCGGAATCTCGGTTGATGTCTTTTCCTCGAGCTACTTAGATGTTTCAGTTCACTCGGTTCGCCTCGTGCACCTATGTATTCAGTGCACGATACCCTTGCGGGTGGGTTTCCCCATTCGGAAATCTCCGGATCAAAGCTAATTTGCCAGCTCCCCGAAGCTTATCGCAGGCTATCACGTCCTTCGTCGCCTATCATCGCCAAGGCATCCACCACATGCTCTTATTCACTTGACCCTATAACTTTGAAGTCTGCCACCGCACTCGCTGACCACCGAAGCAGTCAGCTCAGCACCGCAGCAAATCGCAGCACAGCATCAAGGAATGTCTGTCAGGTCTCGCACCTGACGCGTTATGCCGTATCCAATCCGCTTGAAACTCTCGCTTCAAAATTGAATTCGCTTTGACGCAATCAAAATCGTTGTCGGCACACGTTTCGCTTTGCAGCGTCGTATACCCACAACTTTGATTCGACTCTATGAATTTTTAAAGAACAGCCGTTGCAGCAGGTTTGCACCCGCTGCGTTTGTCGATAAGGTATCAACATCGAAACACTCGCCCGTGGCAAGCGCTTGGATGTGGAAACCGATGCCTGTGGATTGCCGCCACGGCGCTGCGCTTTGCTGCACAGCCTTGGTGTTTGGTGGAGGATGACGGGATCGAACCGACGACCCCCTGCTTGCAAAGCAGGTGCTCTCCCAGCTGAGCTAATCCCCCGCTGAGGGCGTGATGCATGGTGCACGCCACCCTCACTTTTTACTGCGCCCGCACGCCGGACAGACTATTGCTTGACCGACGCTTAAGTGTACTTGGTGGGTCTGGTTGGGCTCGAACCAACGACCCCCGCCTTATCAAGACGGTGCTCTAACCAGCTGAGCTACAGACCCCAAGTCGGCCAACCGGCTTGCTTGTGCAGAGCTCTTTCTCTTTTGACAGAGCGCAGCGCTGGCGACTAACTCAAACAACCGATAAGTGTGGGCGCCTAAATGGGCTCGCGTTGGGTTTTTCCAGAAAGGAGGTGATCCAGCCGCACCTTCCGATACGGCTACCTTGTTACGACTTCACCCCAGTCACGAACCCCGCCGTGGTAATCGCCCTCCTTGCGGTTAGGCTAACTACTTCTGGCGAGACCCGCTCCCATGGTGTGACGGGCGGTGTGTACAAGACCCGGGAACGTATTCACCGTGACATGCTGATCCACGATTACTAGCGATTCCGACTTCACGCAGTCGAGTTGCAGACTGCGATCCGGACTACGACCGGCTTTATGGGATTGGCTCCCCCTCGCGGGTTGGCTGCCCTTTGTACCGGCCATTGTATGACGTGTGTAGCCCCACCTATAAGGGCCATGAGGACTTGACGTCATCCCCACCTTCCTCCGGCTTGTCACCGGCAGTCCCATTAGAGTGCCCT